>NZ_JBHMFC010000070.1:0-1379 GCF_042427585.1 Mariniflexile ostreae
AAACATATTCTTGTCCAGATTGCGCTGTTGGGTGTAGTCCACTTCCGCCAGCGCTGCCTGTCCTCGGAAGGTTGCCTGCTTGAGGAGCCTTTGGATCTTTCGGTCCTTATGGTCTTCCCATTGATGGTCCGTGAGCAGTGCCAGGTATTCATCGGCCGTAAGATCTGTGGTGCGGTTTTCCCTGATCTGCTGGAGGTGCAGGTCTGCCATGGCACCCAGGCGCATTTGTTTTAGTTTTTCAACAGTTTGATTGTTGTTCATAATTATAGAGTTTATTGGTTACATATTTATTGATAGGCCGAAGCTCCCCGGAGATTTTCATGTTCAGGGATATGGGGCCTGTCCTGCTCCAGGTCTTGGTAGAACAGGGAAGACCGGTCCAGGTTGTTCTTTAGGATGTTCTTGATGCGCTGATATGCGACCGCATCTGCCTGTATGGCCCTTTTACATGCGCTGTCCAAGCGCTGTGAGCCATACGCCTTGTGCAACTGGATAAGTCCCATGGCCCGTTTGTAGCCGACCTCAGGGTAATCTCCCGAGGCGATGATCGTATCGATACAGGCCTCTACGTTTTTTCCGTGGACAGCTGCCTTCTTTTTAAAGAACTCAGGGCTCCAGTCCACATAATATTTGTGGGTACTGCTCAGGTGGTCGCGATCGGTGTTATAGTTTCCCTTACTGGGGTTGCGCCGGTGCAGGGCTATCCGCTGATGGTTATAATATATTTCCACCGTTGTGGTGGTATAATGGATCTGGGCCTGCTTGCCGATGTAGCGATAGGGTACGCTATAATAACTTTTATCTGGTGAGAAGTACACATATCCCATCTTCTGCACCTTGGCACGACAATAGTCCTTAAGCTGGTAGGGACTTGTTGGAAGTGATTTTAAATGGCCTTTTTCTATGGACTGGAAGAGCTCCAGGCGGCTGGCCTGCTTTCTTTTGAACAGTAAGTTGTTGTAGGCCATCAACAGTTTGCAGATCTCTTTGTTGAGTTCGTTCAAGGAGAAGAAGGTCATATTGCGTAAAGGGTAATAGATGCGCTGATAGGCAAGATGAACAGCATTCTCTACAAGGGCCTTGTCCTGCGGGGAGTAGCCACGGGTGGGGTTGATCGCACAATTGTAATGCCTGGCAAAGTCCTTAAAGCTGCGGTTGATATCTGCCTCATAGCGACTGGCACGGGTTACGGCCGATTTTAGATTATCGGAGACGATGGCCTTGGGAGCTCCGCCATAAAACTCCAGGGCATGTCCACAGCAGGCAATAAAATCCGCTCTCTTTTGGCTATGGCAGGCTTCCACATAGGTGTACTGGCTGTTGGGCAGGATGGCCACGAAGACTTCAACCGCGATGAGTTCCCCGGTGGACCGGTCCAC
>NZ_JBHMFC010000071.1:0-1785 GCF_042427585.1 Mariniflexile ostreae
ATTGATAAAACTCAGAAACTGTAAATTAAAACCACTAAAAAACTATCAAAAATGTTAGAAAAGGAGTAAATGCTATATATTTTGACCACATCAATCACAGCCTAACCACCAAAGAACCTTCCCTAAACGTATCGTTTTACCCATAGTACGGCAAATCAACCGGATTCGTCAACACAGAATTCATTTTTGGACTATCGGCAAAACGAATTCTTAGTTATTACCTGCTGGCTTTATTTATTAAACTATCTATTTTGGTTTCCAACTCCTTTCCTCTCAAATCTTTTGCGATAATTATTCCTTCAGGGTTAATCAGAAATGTTGCTGGGATTCCTCTTACCCCGTACTTCTCTTTGATTTTGTTAGAACTATCAATAATTTGAGGCCATGTAATTCCATGTTTGTTCGCAAATTTTTCTAAAACTGTTATTTGATTGTTTCCAACAATACCAATTATTTCAAATTTTGATTTATCAGTTTTATTATATATCGTTTTAAGATTTGGTATTTCTTTGATACAAGGACCACACCAAGTGTCCCAAAACTCGAGAAGTACATATTTTCCCCTTAAACTATCCAATGAAATCATATTTTGTTTTTGGAACTGTTTTTCTGAAAAGTCAAAAGGTTTATTTCCAATTTGAGTAGAGCGTATTTGATTTTTAGATAAATCCATTTTTTCTAAAAGTAAAACATCCTTATTTCTATTTACTCCCAAGTTTTTATATAAATCATTTCCAATTTCAAGATATTCGTTGTTAAAAACTGCTTTTTCTCCATTTAAGCTTTGATTAATAGTTATTCCTACATCTTTATATGTCAGGTTTGTAAATTTAAAGGAATGAATGCTTATTAAGTGATTCTCTAATTTTGCAGTACCGTATTGAGCGAAATTACATAATAAGTAATATTGATCCATATTGACAGAAGAAATCAAGAGAGGAACTTTAAACTGAATCTTTTTATTATTTAGGAGGCGTTCAAAAGTAACATATATTGCTTCATTATTTGCCAACGAATCCCAATCTAATTCACTGTCAAACTGAATTAGTTCAAAAGGCTCGTCATCACTGAAATCATAATTGTTATTTACATCTACAACAACCATTGTATTTCCAGTGGAATCATTGCCTATAGCAAATGCAGCTCTGCATTTTATTGGCTCTTTGGACAAATTCAATGTATCGGGTTCCCAATTCCACATTATCTTAAGCTTTTCAAACCATTCTTTTGAAATATTGCCTGAATGGTAGTTTTGATAAACATATTGGTGAAAATCCGAATTAATATCTCCAACTTTAACATCAGTCCATTTTTTTGGTATTCCAGTAACTTTTAAAAAAGTGTTTTTCCACGGGTTATTTTCATCATTATTATAGAGTGGAATTGAACCTCCACCAGACGATTCGAAAGGACCAAACCCTTTTTGGTAGGTAATGGGCAGTTTTAAAATATGGTCCTTTTTACAACCTGATATTAAACATAAACATATGCTCAATAGAAATAGAGTTTTAATCTTCATATTTCATTCAAATTTTAGACAGAGTTCGTTTTCAGCTTGCAGGTAACGGTTTTGTATATGATACGTTGCGTGGTTAAGCACGTAATTTAGCAAATAAAAACCAGATAGAAAATCCGCGAGGATTTTCGTAAGTAGGCTCTCACTAGCAATGGATTATATACGTCTTAAGTTTGTCTTTTATTAAATTTGATATATAATCAGAAAGAATAAAAGAGAGAATTAAGGTTAATATATACGGTGAAGCCTAGACTTCGACAACATTGATA
>NZ_JBHMFC010000072.1:0-1694 GCF_042427585.1 Mariniflexile ostreae
GGCTTCCCCGTGCTGCGCCGTAGTGGCATTGAAAAGGACACGTACAGCATGATCGTTACGGGCTTTGCCCCTGGCGGCGTGGTGGTTATTTGGCTATATGGCGGTGGCAAGCAGGTTGAAGTGGGCAGGTACCAAGGTAAAAAGACGACGGTCCCGGCCAGCGAGATCGACAGGCTGGACAACCATGAACGATTGCTGTTCGATCCTGTAAATCGTAAACTTATGATGGAAAACGACCGGTTAATACCCGTGGAGGTACAGGCGGCCAATAAAAACAGGCCGATTCCCTTTGGCCTGTGGGACAGGTATCGCAAAAAATACTGTTGGCGGCCTACTTTTATAATGCCCGAAGGGGGAAAAATGGATGATCATATTTCATTTCATATGTTTAATGGCGAAAACACGAACATGATCGGCGATGTCTTTACAGAAAACAATTATGAAGAAAGAGCGATACCGGATGATATTGGTTTGGGCTGGTGGGACAAATATGGACAGGGCTATGGCGGTGGCGTAGATTTTGACGAAAAGGAGATTTTCGCTGCCTTTGCGGAGGTTTTTAAAGACAGTCCCCAAGGCACTGCCGATCTAGAGATTAGGGTAAACCAGGCCAACACCTTGCTTATGGTTTCCTTAAAGGGAAATGGCAAGTCAATACCCTTATCTAAAATTAAAATAAAAGCAATAGAATCGCGCTCGCTTACAAAAGAGTATAAGTACAATTGGCGCCCTGTTTTTATATTTCCAGAGGGGGAAAAAATGTTGGATCAAATTGATTTTAGCAGCAAAACTAGTGATCAATTTCTTACAGGAACGACATTTTTAAATATGGCCTTTCAACAAAATGGGACACCTAGCACTATAGATTTTGTTTACTATAAGGGCGGTAGTTCAATGGACATCCGCGGTATAGGTTTAGATTTTGAACAAAAGGAAATCGCCCAAACGTTTCAAAGTATAGAACAGCTCAGTCCTGGCAGCCCGATAGAAATGGAAATAAAAATAGGCAAGGGCTACCATACTTTTACCGTGACCCTTAAAGGCAATGGCGAGGAACTCCCCGTGAAATTTAGAACTTACGATTTTGATTTAGGATATTAATTAATACCAATATACCATGGGAAAATCATTTGTTTACAACACCGGGGCTGCACAAGACGATGAGCCAATAGATAGAATAGACTTTAATAAAGACCATATAAACCTATGACACGAGCAAGACCCTTACTGGCGCTTTTGTTTTTGATCGCACAATTGATTTCGTGCCAACAAAATAAGCAAGTAGAAACCCTAACAGCAAACAACACAGCACACATGAAAACAGTTTTTAAATGGCAGGAAGGTATCAACGCCCCATTGGGATACCCTGTCGAAGTCTATAGGGGCGGCCTTGAGGCAGCCGACGGCTATACCAGTCTGTCCATTGGCGTTACCAGTGGGGCATGGGGGGCCGAAGGCTCTGGTATGAGCAATAGTGTAAAGTCCATACCCAAGCGCATACACTGCATATGGGTGGCCTATGCCGAAGACTGTATGTATGAGGTGGACAGTGATATCGACTACGATAAAATGCTGCATCTTTTTAACGAAGGCTTCCCCGTGCTGCGCCGTAGTGGCATTGAAAAGGACACGTACAGCATGATCGTTACGGGCTTTGCCCCTGGCGGCGTGGTGGTTATTTGGCTATATGGCGG
>NZ_JBHMFC010000073.1:0-26188 GCF_042427585.1 Mariniflexile ostreae
TAAAATGGTCAATGAGATGACGTGCCAAACTATAAAATCTATTACAGGAAATCATCATTATTTAAACGCCTTTAATGCGACATTTAATAACTAAATTGGTATAAAATGGCGTAGCTGGTTCAATAGAGCAACCAATCTACCTTTCTTACTCATCTGAACTGCGCCCTAAAAGCTTTTATTTTCGCATTAAATGACTCTGCTGATGCATTTGTGCTTCTATTATCAAAGAAGTTGAGTGTGTTCAGATAATGAACGGACATGGTTTTAGCAATGGTATTAAAGCTTTTAAAGCCTGCCTGTCTCACTTTTTCATCCCATTTGGCCAATCGTACCAATGCAGAGGTTTTGACCTCTGTATTATTGTATATCCAAGATAGGTTTTGGGACAGCTTGTATGCCTTTTCTATATCAGGATATAGTTTAAATAGTATTTCCGCTCTTTCTATTTGTCCTACAGTCCCTTTGGTCTTCGGTTTAAACAACAGGTGTCGACTTATGGCCAGCAACTGTCTGTGCGTGTCTCCGTTATCAAGAAGTTCGGGTGTGTATGTTTTTCCTGTTTTACGGGCATCCTCAATGGCTATGTTATCTACTTCTATAATATCTCACCTCAATCGGATACGCTCTTCCTGTACGGCTTCCGAGGCCGGTTTTTGAACATGGAACCTATCGGTCACGATCACTGTTTTAGGGAAACACTCTTTAATGATCAAGTTCATGCTTCTAGCCAATATCTACAGTAACTCTTTTGACCATATTTCGTATTTTTACAGAAATTTTATTAAGGACATCGATTACATCTTATGCTTTTGTGCCTTTGATAATGGTGACAATACTGCCTTTCTTTCCGTTGGCTTCTTTATTGGTCAAGATGGTGTAGAGCTCTCCTTTGGATAGAGAGGTCTCATCCAGACTTAAGTATTTGCCCAGGTTCTCTCCATAAAGCAGCCAATCTTGCGAATGCCCCTTTTGTGATTTTGTGACCAGGCCTTAAAGTCGCTAAGGTGGTTTTTGTAGTGATGCTGTAGGTTTTTGCCATTAACCTTGTAATAGTTGCCAAATCGTTTGGCACTTACGGCATGAGTATCAAGCGATCCCTTTTAAAAAAGAGGCAAATTTGTTAGTTGTCCGAGTGCCTTTAGCTATTAAATTCCAATCTCTTTTTACAATCTCCCCCGTATTTACAAGAGTCCAACGCCTACGTTTTATATGCAGAAGTACCGATTTGCCTCTTAGTGGAAAGTCCTCAACTGTTATTTCTGATAGGAAACTTTTGGATTGTGCAGCTTCTGATCGGTGTACTTTGGGAAGCACATTTTTCTCTTCTAAGTAAAAATGAATCCTATCTGCTGATGCGTCATGCCGTACAATTTCAAAGTAAATAGGCCTTCTGGAAACAAATTTAGCGCTAATTCTATATACAAATCAAGTCTCTTATTGGGCAAAGGTAAAGTTCCTCCCCAAATTTTACGCTTCACGCAGGATTTGTTCATGGTTTGTGTGGAAATGGCCCTATAATGCCCTGTGTTTAAATTGCTAATCATAAATGTCTTTTTTTTAAAAGCCTTAAATAAAAAAGCTGAACAATGGAAATCATTATTCAGCTTTAACTTATAAATCTGTTTTTTATTTTAGTATTCTCTATATGTACCAGCACCTAAGTTAAACGTTAAAGAAAAACGTAGTGTTCCTTCTAACGGACTTTGTACTTTGGAAGCAGAGAATAAATAAGACAAGTCGATATTAACAACATTGTATTTAAAGCCAGCGCCTAATGCTAAGAATTTTCTGGCGCCTTTTTCTTCTGCTTCATTAAAATACCCTAACCGAAACGCAAAGGAGTCTTGGTAAAGATATTCGGCACCAAGAGAATAGGTAAACTCTCTTAGTTCTTCACTAAATCCGCCAGGAGCATCCCCAAAAGATTGGAAAATACCAGATAAGAAATTGACATCTTGAGATTTTCCACTGTAAATAATGCTATTCATTTCAGAAACGTTGTTTCCTAGCTCATCAACACCTTCGTCGTATCTATTATTTCCGTTAGTATCCGTGTATTCGTACTCTGTCCCTAAAATAGGGGGCGTTGGAACTAATAACTTGGCCACTTCGGCAGTAACCGATACTTTATTATAATCGTCAAAAATAAAATCAAAACCTGCCCCTAAACGTAAATTTGTAGGTTGGAAATTATCTGCTCCTCCATCGTCATACTTAAATTTAGGACCTATATTTTGTAGCGCAAAGCCCATTCGCCATCTTCCGTTATAACTATTGTATGCTTCTTCTTCACTTTGGTAGTATCCCGAAATGTCTACACCAAAGGTGTTGGCAGCACTCGAATCGCTGTTGTCGTAGTCAAGTCTTAAGTCCGATCTTAAATAGCGCATGGCAACACTCATGGCAAATTGATCGTTCAATTTAAGAGCATACGATACATCTAATTGAAGTTCGTTCGGTTTCTGAATAGTCCCTATATCGGTTTCGTTTTTCCGAAACTCTATTTCGCCTAATCCAAAATATTTAAAACTGGCAGCAAAGGCACTTCTTTCGTCTAAACGGTTGTAATAAGTAAGGTAAGCTAGGCCAATATCGTTTACAAGTTTGCTTAAATAGGGAGTGTAACTTAAGCCTATACCAGATTTAGCTTCAGAGAACGCATATTTTGACGGGTTCCATTGTTGTGAAAAAGCATCTACAGAGGTAGCAACACCCATATCGCCCATACCAGCGGCACGAGCATCTGGCGCAATTAGCGTAAAAGGCATACCAGTATTAATGGCTCTTGAGTCGTTTGGATTTGGTATTATCGTGGTTTGTGCATTTAGCTTTAAGACTAAAGCAAAAGCCGATAATAGCAGTACGTTATTTTTCATGTGTTTTTTGTTTTTGTGAATTACATGCCATTTGCTAAGTATTGGTTGGGTTAATAAAAAGCTCAAACATGTGGATTTGATGGATTAGTGTTACAAATATAATTTTTTATCATAGGATTACAAGTTTCTCGATTTTTTCTACTTTTTTATTTAATAGCTGCGACCTTACCGTTAATTTATAAATATAAACACCTTTGCCAATCTTATCTCCAAAGTCATCACGTCCATCCCAAACTATATCTTTAGATAATGAGCTAGTGGTTATAGCATCGCCTTTGGTTTGGCCGTTTAATGTCCGTACCAGCTTTCCAGAAACAGTAAAGATCTGTATTGAAACGTCTAAAGGGGCCGAACTATTGTGATTGAACCAAAATTCTGTGTAATTTACAAAAGGATTGGGGTAGTTTAATACGTTATTTATAACCAACTCTTGATCTTTATCAAAAACTATAAACTGTATTTCGGCTACTGATGAGTTGTTATAAACATCCCAAGCTTTAAGAGATAAGGTGTGCAGGCCGGGCTCTAAATCTCTAAAAGGAAAACTTACGATCCCTTTTTTATAATCATCTACTTCGGTTTGATAATAATCGTTCAAAATAAAGGGGTTTTTTTCGTCACCATCCAAAATGGCCACAATATCGTGCCCTATGCCACTCGCTGTATTTATTCCGTTTTCATCTTCTAATTTCACCAATAATGTGGGCGATTCATGGGTTATACCGCCAGAAACGAAATTTTCATCATTCATATATAACGTAATAACAGGGCCTATATTATCTTCTGGGGCATTGGTATTTAATCCTCCTATTTTAACCATGCCCATGTTTGCTCCCGTTTGGTCTTGTAGCTGTGTGCTATCTTTGGCGTAAAAACTGATTTTTCCATACCCTACCGGGATACCGATATCTTTTGGAACAACAAAATCAAATTCAAATTTGCCTTCGTTCACAGTGGCTTGGCCTCTAAAAATGATTTCCCCCAAAGTTTTAAAGTCTAGCTTTACCAATTCGCCGTTTAAGCGTGTTCCGTCATTTGCTAATGTTTGTCTGTCCAGTTCTTTATCATAAATAGTAGTAGAAAGAGTTCCTGTGTAATGGGGCAAACGATTGCCTGAAAGGTCTGTAACTTCACCAGCTAGTTTAACATAGCTTAGTCCTTTTAATGTATCTGTAGACTGGGCAATAGGAACGCCGTTAATTTCTGTTAACTTGATGTGAGGTTTAGGGAAAGCCAATTTCATGGCAGGATCGCCAATAAAAAACACCAACCGCCTTTGGGAGTTACCAGAAATAGAAGGGTCGTTTTTTGCGAGCCTTAAGGCTTCGGCCATAGATGGGTATTCGAAATCTCCAAAAGCATCGTTATTGCTAAAAGAAAATAAATACTGCCCTAAGATTTTATTGAACGTAATACCTGTAGTGACGAAAATTTGTCGTGTTGTAGTAATTAAGGCGATTGCCCCAGCTTGTTTTTGCCAATATGCAAATTCACCAGCTGTTTGTCTAAAAGGGTTATCGAATTTAGTGAACTCACAAGTAATGGTTACGAAACAATTAAGTTTGTTAACATTTCTTAGGTTTTGGATATGGGGCTTTAGTAAAATACGTTCAGCTGCCAAACCATCCTCACCACCATGTCCGAAATAATTAAACACCAAAGCGCCATTATCGATGGCACTTACTAAAGCTTCATTTACTTTTGGATAGGTGTCGCCGCCTGCCGAAGATTCTTGTTGGAATGCATCGGAATGAATCTTGACCACATTAATAAAGGGCTTTTCTTGAGTCACCTTGTCTGCAATATCGTTAGTGGTTTCCTGTAAGATGCCCTCCCAATCTTTATCTACATCGTCAGAAACAACTACGAAATTATTCCGCCATTCTCCAAACGCTTCTTTAGCGTAATAGCCTTCTATTTTGTCTACGAGCTCTTTAGCGCGTTGTGGAGTATCTGCCAAAATGCGCCCTATGGCAATATCCAGTTTGTCGCTTGTTTCCATAGCGCCTTCGTGAGAGTCCATCATGCCATAGAAATCGTCTGAGACATAAGAGCTGGTTTCACTAAAGCTATTTAGAGAGTACCAAGAAGGAACCATATTGGTGTTGTTTGGAATACGGTCCTTATAATCAAAAGAACCATCCCCAAATAAGCAAACATATTTTATTCTTTTCTCCGGAGCGCTAGCATTATCGTAAACATATTTTATCACGTTTCGAATTGCGGCGATATCTTGATTTCCAGAGCTAAACTCCGTATATATATCCTTTAAGCTAAGCACCTTTACACTTAAGCCATATTGTTTTATGTTAATTTCTGCGAGTCTATTTGCTTGATTTAGCAAATGGCTTGGCGAAATGATAATGTAATCTATATCTTTAAACTGACCTTGGTTGTTAGAGAAAATGGTTCCTTTAATATTTTGATTTGGCACTTTGGTATTGGTATCCGTTTTAGGAATAAAATAATCGGTTGCGCTAACCGCTACATAATGTTTTAAAGCGCCAAGTGTTGCTTTAAAACGAAGTATTGGGGGGGTATTGGTGTTACTATAATTTGCCACATTGTAGAGGTCGGTAACGTCCCATATCTCTGCGATTTCGGAAGCATTTTCAATATTGTACTGGCCTATTCCAGTAGTCGATGCTACGGCATTATTTTTAAATAAAAATTGTTTTCCAGAAAACTTTAGAGCCCTTGTAGCTTCAATAGCGATATAGTCCAGATATGCCACAGCGCTTGGGTTGCCATTGTTATTATGAGTTAAGTTAACCGCTATTTTTTGAGAATTCACATTAACATCGCCTATAAAAGATGCTTCGGTGGCGAAGTTAGGCTTTGAAGCTTTAGGGAGCGTTAAAGTTCTTATGATATTTCCGTTCACCTTAAGCTGCATAGACGTGGCAGATGACGATACACCAGCAACAAACGTTTTTAACTTTATAGGCTGTGAAAGCAGTAAATCTGGAAACTCAAAGTTAAACGTCCTTTCATTTTTAATATCAAAGCGTTCGCCAAACCAACGTCTCCCCAGTGTAGCTATGTTTTGGTTGTCTACCTCATGAAATTTATATTCTTGAAACGTATCTATCTGCATATCGATAACGCCAGTGGGTTGGGTAAAAGGGGTAATACGCTTTCCTGGGCCATTGCTAATATTTATGTAGTAGTACGTTTTATCGGTATAACAATTTATATGTGTATTGCTTTCTTCTTGAAAACCCTTTGGACCTTGAGCATAGAAGAGTATGTAATCTTGATTGTTAAAAACGCCATCATCTTCACCTACTACTTTAATTGCGTTCTCTGGCAAGTCAAAAGGAACTGAAGCCGCATTAGGGTAGGGGAGCATATGGCCTCCATGACCATACAATTTAATGTTTTTTGGGTTTACGGTATTGACATTTACCCCCAATTGTTCTAAAAAGGATTTCGATATTTTATGGACGCCTGTAGTATCTACATAAAAACGATACCATTCCCCCGAACTTAAAACCGAGTGGCTTATGCCTACTGCCGAATTCTTTTGCAATAACGAACTCCTACTTGTAGAAGTATTATAATTTACAGTGAAGGAAACTAGTTTTTTAAAGCCAAGAGCATCCTTTATAATAGGAGTTATTTCAAGATGAAGTGCATGTTTACCTCTAGCCAGAGTGTTTTTAAGCTGAAATTGTAGTGTGTTGGGTATTTGCGTAAGATCTAAATCTCCTAAATCATTTTTAGACACCGGCACATAGGATGCCTTTGCTATAGAGGCAGAAGACTCGTTAATGGCACTAGAGACTTTCCATGAGTCTACAAACAAGACCCCTTTATCCAAATCATAAACAAAATACTCGTTATTGAATGCGGGTACTTTCATTGAATAACTTTCAGTAAATATATTTTGAGTGCCTTCCCAGGTAATCGTGTAGTCTTTTTGTTGTGAAAAGACAAAAACGGAAATAAATAAAGCAACAAATAAGTTCTTTTCTTTCATCTTACAGCATAACGTTCTTGTAACGGCGTTATTATCAAAAAAAAATATTTTTAAAATCAGATTCAAAAATACAATAATAATTTAGGAAAACACACGTTAATATAACACAAAACATAGGGTGAAAACTGTGAAAACATCGATGTAATGTTTAATAAACAGGGTGAAATGCATAATATTTTAATCAAATAACAAGAAATTGCTTGCGGTATTCGGTTTAATTCTTATATTGCACCACCAAAAATATAATTAGCTTACTTAAAATATGGATATGAAAAAAGTAGTGACATTCAAGGTTTTATTAGTCTTGGCCGTTTTTGCAGCCATAACGAGTTGTAAAAAGTCTTCAAGTTCCAAGAATAGTTCTAGAGCTACTGGATGGAATATAAATGATAGGGAGGGCGGCTTTCAGTACAATACGGATTTTAGAGAGCAAGAAACTTCTCCAGGTTTGGTTTTTGTTGAAGGCGGTACTTTTACAAAAGGACGGGTTCAAGATGATGTTATGCACGATTGGAACAACACGCCAACGCAGCAACATGTTCAGTCTTTTTATATGGATGAAACGGAAGTTACCAATATGATGTATTTAGAATACTTAGATTGGATAAAAAGGGTATATCCGCCAACAGATGAAAATTTTAGAGCTATTTATCTAGGGGCATTACCAGATACTTTGGTATGGAGAAATCGTTTGGGTTATAATGAGATTATGACTGAAAATTATTTGCGTCACCCTGGTTATGCAGAATATCCTGTGGTTGGAGTAAGTTGGATACAAGCTGTTGAGTTTGCTAATTGGAGATCAGATCGTGTTAATGAGTACAATCTTGAAAAAGCAGGCTATTTAAAACGAGATGCGAAAACCAAAGAAGTTACAGCCGAATCTAATTTTAATACCGATACCTACATTAATGCACCGTCTTTAACTTATGGTGGGAATGAAGACATTATTAATGGCGATGATAGAGCGCGAAGAGGTGAAAGAGTAGATGCCGATGGTAATAGAAGTAATATATATGCCACTGTTGAAACCGGTATTATTACACCTAAATACAGACTTCCAACAGAAACAGAGTGGGAATATGCAGCATTAGGTTTAAGTGAAATACGGAGTTATAATTTATATCGTGGACGTAAGAAATATCCTTGGGATGGCCAGTATACACGTTCTGGAAAACGTAAAATACGTGGCGATCAAATGGCTAACTTTAAACAAGGTAAAGGGGATTATGGTGGCATAGCCGGTTGGTCTGACGATGGTGCAGATATAACCAATAAAGTAAAGTCTTATGAAGCGAATGATTATGGACTGTACGATATGGCAGGAAATGTTGCAGAATGGGTAGCAGATGTATATCGCCCTATCGTGGATGCAGAATTTAATGATTTTAACTACTATCGTGGTAACGTGTATACAAAAAACGCTATCAATGAAGATGGGTCTGTTAAAATAATTACACCAGAAAGCATTGTGTATGATACCACTTCTACAGGTAAATTAGTAGCTAGAAACTTACCAGGAGAAATTCTACAAGTTCCTATTGACGAAAACGAAACGTACTTAAGAACGAATTTCGATAAGAGCAATGAAATCAACTTTAGAGACGGAGATAAGCGTTCTTCTCGTTACTTCGAAAGTTTTAATGAAGAAGATGAAAAAGGAACATCTCAAACAAGTATGATGTATAATTCTCCTAAACATGGTATTACAAGAGATTCTTTAGGGAACATCATTAGAGAATATGATAAAAATAATAACAGAACGTCTCTTATTAACGATGAGGTACGCGTTTATAAAGGTGGCTCATGGAAAGATAGAGAGTATTGGTTAGATCCAGCCCAAAGACGTTATTTTCCACAAGATATGGCAACCGATTATATTGGGTTTAGATGTGCCATGTCTAGAGTGGGCTCAAAATCGAAATCTAAAAACAAAACAAAGAACTAATAAGATTTCAATAATATAAAAAAAAGTCCTAACGTCTGTTAGGACTTTTTTTTATACTTTTAAAACATAAAATATTATAGTTGTTTTGTCTTGTAGGATTTGTAAAATACGTTTTATTCTTATTTGAAGACGTTTAAATATTTTGTTAACCCTATGTGTAAAGCACATGTTTACCTTAAAATAAGAACAGTTGAAAATAGAACAATTACACCGTCTTTTCTTAACCTGTAGTGCTGCTTGCACAGATACACGGAAAATAAAAAAAAACACTATGTTTTTTGCGCTTAAAGGCGAAAATTTCGATGGTAATGCTTATGCGGAAAAAGCACTAGAGAGTGGAGCAAAATATACCATTATCGATAATCCGAAATATGATATTTTAAATGAAACGATTTTGGTTGAAAATGTGCTTGAAACTCTTCAGCATTTAGCCGCTTTTCATAGAATGTATTTAAAAATCCCTATTATCGCATTAACAGGTAGTAATGGTAAAACCACAACCAAAGAGCTCATTAATGCGACCTTATCTCAGAAATATAGAACAACAGCCACTATTGGTAATTTAAACAATCATATTGGTGTGCCGTTAACCCTGCTATCGATGACAGAAGATGCGGAAATCGGGATTGTGGAAATGGGAGCGAACCATTTGGAAGAAATAAAGTTTTTATGCAAAATTGCAAGACCAGACTATGGGTACATTACTAATTTTGGAAAGGCCCATTTAGAAGGTTTTGGAAGTGTAAAAGGTGTTATTAAAGGAAAAAGTGAGCTCTATGATTTTCTTATCAGAAGAAATAAAACCATTTTTATAAATGGTAACGATTCTATACAAGTAGAAAAAACAAAAAACAGCAATGTCTTTAGTTTTGGAACGACGTCAAAGTCCCATGTTCAAATTGAATTTGTAGAAGCCCAGCCTAATGTGAAAGTAAAGTACAAAAGCTTAAGCATACAAAGTCATCTAATAGGGGAGTACAATTATACCAACATTGCTGTAGCTATTGCTATTGCCCATTATTTTGAGGTAGATGCTGTTGCTATTAAAACCGCTATTGAAGATTATACTTCAAACAATAACCGCTCCCAAGTATTGAAAAAAGAAAGTAACACGGTGGTATTAGATGCTTATAATGCTAACCCTACGAGTATGCATGCGGCGCTATTAAATTTCAATAATTTAAAGAGTACTGTTAAAACAGCAATATTAGGGGATATGTTTGAACTAGGTGAGGAAGCAGAAAAGGAACATCAAAGCGTGGTTGATTTAATTAGGGTTTTAAACTTTGATACCACATTTTTAATTGGCAAAAATTTTTATAAAACGGAAGCTAATTCAAAAAATATCATTCAATATGAATCTTTTGATGATTTTAAAAAGGATTTTAGTTTTTCTAAAATAGAAAACACGTCCATTTTAATTAAAGGATCACGAGGCATGGCCTTGGAAAGGGTTTTGGATTTATAATGCATTGCGTGTTTTGGGATGTAATAAAAACTAGTTTTTATCCATTATTAATGCTTTTTGAAATGATGCTCTGGCTATTATTTTTAGTATTTATATTTCAAAATTGTTTTGCCATTTGTATCGTGTTTCCATTTGGAAATTTTTATATCTAATTATTTGAAAATGAAGAGGGTGTTTTGTGAAAAAAAACTCAATTAATTTGGCTTAAGTATACAAAGTGAGATTCCTCAATTATTAGAATAGTTTTTAATTTCTGATTAATACTCATTAAGCTGCTATTAACTCTTTCTTTTAACATCTATCACAAGGTGTTTGATTGCTAATTCCTTAATGTCTTCTTTCGTGGTTATAAAAATGAAAATAAGTATTTTATTGATCGCATAAATCTAATCCATTATTAGGGGATAGATAAGCGTCTTCGTGTTTAATACTTTTCCATTGGTCTCTTATAAATATGTTGTCCATGGCTTCCTTGCTCGGTATTTATGATTTCTTGGTTTACCGTGCATCTCTATAGCTTCTTCTAAAACCCTAACGCACCAATTAACATCCATTGTGTTTGAAACTTTCCAATGCGAAATATATCTGTTTTGCAAATCGATAATTGTTATTAAATGCCATAAATCCTTTCCGCATAGATGCATAGGTGATATCTTGCCCATATTTGATTTGGACGCTCTAAATTTAGAACACTTTATTTTTTTACTTCCAATACAGGACCGGACGTGGTATGCCTAAAAAACGGCATTATTTTACGGTACTTAATTAAAAAAAAACACTGCCTGTCATTGTTTTTTGTTTTGCTTTTTGGTATTAGCGCAAGGCGTTCTTTAAAAAATACAGTTCCCTTTTTGCTGTCCAATAATCTTTAATAAACGTTACTTCTTTTCTTCTGCTTTCATCTTTTTCAGCACAGCACCTTTAATAAATATGGTTTCGGCTTAGGGTTGACCTCGAAAATTTGTATAATTTCTAGGTGGTTAAACGCTCCTTTAGAGTTTCTAAGACTAATTTAATATTGGGTTTTTATATATGTCATAATTGTGAATTTAAGTTTTTGGAACTTAATTTACTTTACGGTTTTTTTTGAGTAGACTCAATTATAATTTTTCTATTATATTGCAGAGTTAATAATAGGCTTAAACAATTATGAATTATTTTTTCAACTTGCTTTTAGTTGTCCTTTTTCTACATGTTAAAATGGTCTTTTCTCAGAACAGGGACGAGGGAAACGCAAAATTTGATAGTGTTTTTTATGATACTGCGGTGCGGAAATCTGCTACAAATATTGTGATGGCAAGTCAAATTGCTGATTCGTTATATAATGTCTCATCTACAGATTTACAAAAGATTAAGTCCTTAATGCTATCTGCGGATTTATTGGAAAAACAAAGTAAACGAGAAGAAGCAATAACATATACTTTACGAGCAGAAATTATCGCCAATGAAATAAGTGATTACGAGTGGTTGTCCAGAATTTATGGATTCCTTTCTACCCAATATCGTATTATTGGATTAATAGATCAGGGGAAAAGATACTTAGAGAAAGGTTTGAAAATCTGTGATAAAATGACTCATCAAAGTAGAGTTGATCAATATAGAGGAATGGTTTATCAAGAAATGGCTCATTACGCCATTTATGAGAAACAGTATAAAAGAGCGGTTCAGCTGCTGGAGAAGGCCAACTTGCTTTTCTCTAACATGAGTAGCGTTCAAATGAAAAATTTCTTTTTTGGAAATAATGAAGAAATGATTGGGAGAAGTTATCTCGGAATGGATGAATTTAATATTGCGATACAGCATTATCACAAATCTCTTAAGTATTTAAATGAAGCAAATGCAGGAGAATCGCAATGGGCGGGTATGGTTTTTCATGGACTCGGAAAAATTGCCTTGAAACAGAAAGAATATGAGAAGTCATTGTCCTATTTGAGCAAAGCAGATACTATTGCGCAAGCTATAGATCATACTGCTCTGAAAGTTTTGATATATAGTGATCTAAGTGAGTATTACCAAATTAATGGTGACTTAGAGAAATATTTTTATTACAACAAGGAACACCTTAAGAATGTAAATAAGAATATGACATCAGCCAAGACGGCTACAAATAAAGCCTTAAATATGGTGTACGAGAATCAAAATGCAAAATTAACTATAGTTTATAAAATAGCACTTGTTTGGAGCATTTTGTTTTTCATTAGCTTGGGGCTTTATTATTTTACAAGAAAAAAAAGAAGAAAGGAAGAGAAATATTTTAAGGCAATTATTTCCAATCTTAATTCTCTAAAGGAGGAACCTAAACTAATCCCTTCTGTATTAACTAATAAAGAAGAACGTTTTATGCCCGAGAAAACAGAAATAGAGTTACTTCGAAAATTAGAAGAGTTTGAAAAAAAAGAAGAATTTACAAATCCAAACCTTAGGCTTTCCGTTATGGCTGCGGATTTTAGGACCAATACAAAGTATTTATCATACATTATTAATACACATAAAAATAAAGACTTTAATAATTATGTTAATGATTTAAGAGTATACTATATAATTAATAAGGTTCAGGATAATCCGAATTATCTAAACTATAAAATCAGTTATCTTTCAAAAGAATGTGGTTTTTCTTCCCATAGTAAATTTGCTACAATTTTTAAGAATACTACTGGTTTAACGCCTTCCGCTTTTTTAGGTCAAGTGAAAGCGTCCCATGTGGAAGAAACCACCCTTAGTTAGATAACTTAGAATTTTATGGACACTAATAATATGGTATTTGGATTTCTTTTCTTGCTAAATCTTATCTGTAGATTGCATTGCCATATCCGGGAAGGGCTTGACTACCGTTTTTGTAATCCTTAAAAGTAAGTATTTTACCCTTGTTTATTACACATAAAGACAAATACTCTTTTATAGAATCTAATTATTTTTAGTCTTCCAATTGATTAAATAATCGATGAAGTGTATGTTTTAGTAGTATTTTAAATATTAGTTTAGAATAAATAGAGTGTTTTTTTAAAAAAACCTTGAATTTGTTTTTTATGTAGTTTAAATTGAATGTGTAAATAGCTTATTATTAGCTTGTTGTGTTTTGTTTCTTTTCATTTTCACGAATATGACAATACATGTCCTTAAAAAGGACTACCTTTTTTCGTTGCTTAACTTACCTTCGCCGCGTAATTATTTGAATCGATCGATCCGTCCTTGTTTCGGAAGATAATCTTTAATCTTTATAATTTTACATCTAAATTATAGTAATATAATTGTCGTTCCAACTATGATATTTTTTAAGCTACAGTACAATTAGGCAAAACCTGTATCAAGTTTAACCTAGGGCGGATTCTTTTGATACTTATAATAAATATAACATTAATGGAGCTTGTTAAAATGAGACAGTTAATATATGGTGTCATGTAATAGATATTCTTATAAAATTATTGTCATGTATTATCAAAGAAGGGGCGGGAATTTATGTTTTAGGTATTAAATGGTCATCTCTTAAAATTAGGATCAATTCGTCATTAATTTATAACGTGGTTAAGTAATTATTTATTGCGGTGAGTTCGGGGATAATTAATAATTAACATATGAGAAATATATATAAAAAAAGCACACCAATTTAAGCACAAGTAGTGTTTAAGTAATAAGAAATAAAAATTAAAGTCATGAAAAGTATTTTTCGTTTACTGTTACTGCTATCATTAGTCGTTTTTTATCCAACTCAGGTCAATGCGGAAGGTTCTAAGGATCTATACCCTAGCGGTGCTTCTGGACATAGGGCTTATTTAATAAGTCATAATCCGGAAAGTCAGGTTAATGGTTGGCCGTTTTTGTCTCGTGGAACCCATTTTGTATATGCTCGGACCAATGAAGTAATAACTGCGGCAAGTAGTGCTCAAGGTATTGGCAATGGTCTTATTGTTTTAATTGCTCCAGATGGTACTACGTATACTTCGGTTCAAGGGTCTTCGATAGGTCGTATTGCCAATCGCACCGAAGAATTAGCTGGTCCGAATGCTCCTGGAGGGTATGTCCCTTTTTCACAGGTTGTCGGCCCAGGACAGGCAGGAATTTGGCAAGTTGACTTTATTGCTACGAGAACCGTCCCATCGTTTAATCAAAAGGGAGCATCGGGGCTAGCCAATGCCAATTGGAGTGAGCAAAACGATGAGAGTTCAGCGATACTCGCGTGGGATGTGACTGTTTTTGATACTGCAGACAATGCGCTTTCTGGAAGAGTATATGCAAATCTATTGGCTCAATATGTGGGTGGTCCATATTACGGTATTATGTATGTATTAACCAATGATGGATATGTTTACAAAGTAAACAACAATGGACAATATGGGGTGGGGTTTATGAGCTTCTCCAACAATAAAGGTTTGACCACTGGTACTGGTGATAATGCGACGCCTTCATATAAAAGTTTAAATGATTTCGGTTCAGGTGTGCCAACAAAAGACCCAAGAGAACCAGATGGCTTATATAGTATTACTCATAAAATGTTTTATTCTTTTCCGGATAATACCATGCCCGCAGTAGCAAATATGCCAGGTAGAACCATTTGGTTGAACCCCCAAAAAGTAATCCCCACAGTGACGAATGTGGAGTTCATAGGGGTGGAAGGTGCCCAACATCAAATGAGCCAAAAAGGAGGGTTTATTGAGTTTGAAGCCAATATGTCCGGAACTTATAAGATAGTTATTAATAGGGACGGTGGTTTCGTAGAACGGATCCTTACGGGAACAGCACAAGTAGGAACGAATTCTGTTCTATGGGATGGAAGAGACGGTGCCGGAAATCCACTTTTGGAAGGAACAGCACAAATTTCTGTAAATGTGAGATTACAAGGCGCCGAAGTTCACTTCCCATTTATTGATTTGGAATTTAATGCGAACGGTTTGATAATTGAGCAATTAAATGACGATGGTTCGGTCAAAAGTGATATCGTATATTGGGATGATAGTGATATTGTCTCTACATCAAATGCTCCCTCAAATCCGACCGTGAATGGAAATGATGGTGCTGGCATTTCAAGTAATATCAATGGCCATATTTGGAGTGGCAATTATGGAAATGATAAGGTAATGGATACTTGGACCTACATATTGGGCGATTCTTATAGTATTTCTAAAAACATTGAGGTTGCACTAGTTGATTTGGCTATTCTTAATATAGAATCCATTACGCCAATAACAGAAATAACCCCTGGAGAATCAATAACATATAGTGTTCCTGTTATAAATTATGGACCAAGTTCTGCAAAAAACGCTCCTTTTCATTTTAAGGTGCCCAACGGTTTTTCGATCGAGAATTTGTCCGATGTCATTTATTCGCTCACCTGTCAGGATGCCGCTGTAAATAATTTAAGCATTGATGCCGATGGTAATATTAATGCGCTGTTGGATATTCCTAACGGATGTAGGGTAAACTTTAATATTACTGGAAAAGTAGGGGCAACATTGGTTTGTAACCCCATTGTCGTAGAGGCTAGTATTATGCGACCACACGATGTGACGGATATTGATGCTACAAATCCTGACCCTTTAACGCCTCCTACAGATCCTCATTTAGAATGTTTAAATGGTACCACAACCGAGGCCTGTAACAATATCAAATACAATGATGCTATAGTAGTAAGCCCTGCAGTTCCAATTAGTAACGGGAATAAGTTGGGATGCGAAGGAGAGACGTTAATGGCAACTGCTTCAGTCCCTTCCGGTAGTACTATACTTTGGTATGATGCACCTTCTGGTGGGAATGTGGTTGCCAATCCACAACTGGATACTCTTGGAACAGTAAGGTATTACGCGGAAACTAATAACGGTGGGTGCACAAGTGCACAAAGAACAGAGGTCATATTATCGATCGAAGGTAAACCCAACCTTACGATCAATGATCCTTTACCAGTGTGCGAACCGACAGCAGTAGATTTGACCTTAGCTGAAATAACAGATGGGAGCGGACCCATGTTGGAATTCTCCTATTATACGGATGCTTCCGCAACGACTCCTTTAGTTGGCCCTGAAAATATTAATGTGTCTGGAACATATTATATTAAAGGGACCAATATTATTACCGGATGTTCAGATATTAAACCTGTACAGGTTGAAATTATGGGTAGGCCAGAACTATTAATAGGACAACCAACCTGTTCTGGTGGTAATGGAAGTATTACTATTCTTGAACCATTGGGCTCGGATTATGAATATTCCATTGATGGAGTCAATTATCAAGCATCTGTAACTTTTGTAGATGTGATTCCAGGAACTTATCATGTTACCGCTAAAGATACTCGTACTAATTGTGAAAGCTTGGCAGAAGTGGCTACAATTGACAATAGCCCCGCTCCGCCGACTCCGAGCGTTGTACAGCCTAATTGTTCAGATGCAACGGGAACTATTAGCTTACCATTATATGCAGGGGCAAATTACTCCATCAATGGGGGAGCTACGTTTGTAACTAATAATATTTTTAACGGACTCAGTTCTGGAGTTTATGATGTGATTATTAGAGATAGTAGTAATTGTACAACCGCTCCAGTTCAGGTCACTATTGAACCAGCATCTGCGGCACTTCAGGCACCAAAAAGTGGAGGTAATCAATACGGTTGTGCTACCATAGCTAATATTCCTACTTTAACAGCAACAGCATCAGTGGGTATGGGTGAGACTTTAATTTGGTACGATGCGCCATCTGGTGGAAATGTAGTATCAAATCCATCTTTAAATGCAATAGGTGAAATTGTGTATTATGCTGAAGGTAGTATGGGTAACTGCACGAGTACACGTACGCCGGTCTTCTTGCGGATCGATATCAGTCCAGAGATAGATAATTTAGTTGATCAGAATTCTTGTGGTCCCTATACATTCCCTGCTATTACTGGTACAAATCTTTCAGGAAATGAGGCTTATTATACAGGAGTAAATGGTAGTGGAACAAGATATGTGCCTGGGGACCAAATCGCGGACAGTGGTGTCCATAATTTATTCATCTACGATGAATTGATTTCTGTTGAGGAATGTCCAGTGGCATTGGATATACTGACTAATACTACCGAGGACCCTGCAAAGTACCAAACTATGCGAAGTTATATTTATCCAGGACAGATAGATCAAATGTTTTGGAGCGGGAATGCCTCTGTAGATATTCTACACAATTACCCTGGAACGGTGCCGCCAGGATCGGGGACTAATTCTATTGTTCATAATAGTATCACTGGGGATATTCAGCTTCCAGGTATTGAAAACTGTACGCTTGCAGGTGATAGTGTGGAACTCACAATTTCGGTAGATGTTGAAAACTTAGGCCCTGGAGTGGTTAGGAGTTCTTATGTGGGCGGACTTTTCGTTATCGATAAAGCTACAAAAACTACAATAGGAGGACGCCAAAATTTCCCAGTAATTGCACCAGGCGCTACTCGTACTGTTACCGCCATCAGAACGGTATCACATGCAGATATTGTAGCAGGAAATATTGCGGTAATTATCCAGATTGAATCACATCAAGACGGCCATGCGAAATCATGGCAACTGTCTAATTTCCAGCTTGCCTATGATTTTTCTGCTGTAGGTCAGGCCGTATGTGCAGATGAACCTACCTTTGAATTAACCATTCAAGATATTGTCACCGCAGGTGAGATAGCGGGAGAGTTCACACAAAATGAAACTATTTGTAGTGGGGAGACACCAAATGGATTGATTTCAACTGTTTCAGGTACCGGTTCCGGTACCATATCTTATATTTGGGAAGCATCTACAACCGATTCCCAAACTGGATTTACAGAAATTATCGGAGCTAATGGTGAATCTTATTCGCCAACAAGTCTATCCGAAACAACCTTTTATAGGAGAATAACAAAATCTACTTTAAATGGATTTGATTGCCTATCTGAACCAACCCCCGTGGTTACAATTACTGTGAACCCACAGATTGTCAACAATACCATTTCTGAAGCCCAAACTGTTTGTAATGGTGAAACCCCTGATTTGATTGTTGGATCTACACCATCTGGAGGAAACGGAGCATATGTGTATGAGTGGGAACAAAGCGTAGATAACGGCCTTACATGGACTATGGCGGTAGGACTTTCAGATGAAAAAGATTACGCCCCGGGCGCATTAATCCAGGAAACACTGTACAGAAGAAACGTAACTGATGGTGTATGCTCCGCTAATATTAGTAATGAAGTTAAGATATCTATAGCTGATTTTCCAATTGGTTATGATGATACTATAGATAATTTGGACTGTACAGGAAGTTTTACTTATGATTTAGCAGCCAATTCTATGGATATTGCGAATGGAGGTAATGGTGTTGCGGGCATTTATAGTTGGACGCCAATGCCAAACATGAATGTTATAGGAGCTACCAGTGGTACGGGTCAGACCATATTATCACAAACTTTAATAAATATAAGTTCAACAGAACAGCAAGTGCGCTATGTTATTGAGGGAAAAAGCGAAACAGTGCCATCTTGTAGCTCACGCTTTTATATTACAGTTAATGTACCTGTATGTTCTTCGATGTCTATTGATAAAGTTGCAGATATTAACACTGTAGACGCCGTAGATGATATTATCAATTATACAATCACCGTTAGCAATACGGGAAATGCGAATCAGACCAATGTTATTGTAAATGACCATTTAGTAGGTGGGAATTTAATGGGCTTCACAGGTGACAACGGAAACGATGTCTTGGAAGCTGGAGAGGTTTGGGTATATACAACCACATATACAGTCTTAGAAAATGATTTAAATAATTTTGGGAATCCAATACAAGGGTCGGGATTAATTCGGAATACAGTATCCGTGGTATCAGATCAAATTCCAACTGCAATTACTGCAACTGAAGATGTTATGATAACCGAGGACCCAAGCCTTAGGGCTGTCAAGACGGCGTCCATCACGGACAACGGCGACGGGATCCTTGGTGCCGGCGATACCATTGCCTATACCATTACGGTGGCCAACACCGGCAACGTGACCCTTGGCGGGATCAACTTGGCGGATACCTTTACGGATGCACATGGGGCCGTTCTCGCACTGACCACGGAACCGGCCTTTAAGGGTGCCGACCAGGGCAGTGCCGAAGGGACACTCTTGGTGGGCGAGACGGCTACTTATATAGCGACCTATGTGATCGATCAGTCAGCAGTGGATGCGGGCGGGGTTGCCAACAGTGTGGTGGCCAGCGGGGACAGTCCTGCGGGCACCCGCGTTAGCGATACCAGCGACAACGGGGACGATACCGACGGGAACACGGAGGATGACACGACCGTTACAAACTTTACCGAGGACCCAAGCCTTAGGGCTGTCAAGACGGCGTCCATCACGGACAACGGTGACGGAGTTTTGGGTACGGGTGATGCCATTGCCTATACCATTACGGTGGCCAACACCGGCAACGTGACCCTTGGCGGGATCACCTTGGCGGATACCTTTACGGATGCACATGGGGCCGTTCTCGCACTGACCACGGAACCGGCCTTTAAGGGTGCCGACCAGGGCAGTGCCGAAGGGACACTCTTGGTGGGCGAGACGGCTACTTATATAGCGACCTATGTGATCGAGCAGTCAGCCGTGGATGCGAGCGGGGTTGCCAACAGTGTGGTGGCCAGCGGGGATAGCCCTGCGGGCACCCGCGTTAGCGATACCAGCGACAACGGGGACGATACCGACGGGAATACGGAGGACGATAGCACACAGGTTGTTTTTGAACATTATCCAGAAATTACGCTTGTTAAAACCTCGGAATTGAAAGCTGGGGGATCATTAGGGGATATTATCACCTATGCCTTTACCGCCACAAATAGTGGTAATGTGACCCTGACTAATGTTGTGGTAGATGACTTGCTTACGAATACTATAAATCTATCTATTCAGCCATCAACTTTAGCACCAGGTGAGTCTGGAATTGCTACTGCAACCTATATCATAACTCAATTAGATATGATTGAAGGTAGTGTGGTGAACTCAGCCTTCGTAAAAGGTCTTGATCCTAACAGTAACGAGGTTGAAGACATTTCTGGAACTGAAATTGACAATGATGATCCAACCACTACTTATGTTATCAAAAAAGATCCAGAAACTTTAGATGATAGTGCAGAAACTTTAATTGGGCAACCGGTGAACATCCCTATTATGGAAAATGATATAGCTTATGATACATATTTGGTTCCAGAAACTATAGAAATCCTCCAAGGGCCTAGTTATGGTACAATTACAATCGATGCCAATGGAATGGTGGTTTATACGCCAACACCTGGGATTAAATTCACTGGGCAAGATAATTTTACCTATCGAATTAAAGATGCGTATGAAAGCTGGAGTAATGTTGCTACTGTAACGATTACCATAAAAGGACTGTTTTTTCCTAACGCCATTTCACCTAATGGAGATGGAGATAATGACGCTTTTGAAATTATAGGTATTGAATATTATAAGGATGCAGAGGTATTGATTTTTAATCGATGGGGTAATGAGGTTTATCGAAATTCAAATTACAAAAACGGTAATAACAAATTTTCAGGAGAAGGGCTAAATAATGGAACTTACTATTATGTGGTCAATTTAACTAATGAGAAAGGAAGTGTAGAAAACTATAAGGGATGGTTATTTATTCAACGATAACAATACCACATTCAAACCCAATAATAAAGTTAATAAGGATGAAGAAATCATATATAGCACTATTAGTATTTGCAATGCTTTTTAAAGCACCTAAACTGATTGCACAACAAGAAATTCAATTCACTCAGTATATCTTCAATACAGTAAGCGTTAATCCCGCTTATGCCGGATATAAGGAGCAATGGTTTGTGCAAATGGCCTTACGGAATCAGTGGGCTGGGATTGAAGGTGCTCCAAAAACAGGCCAATTTTCCATTGACGGTATTATATCGCCAATGTCTAGAAATATGGGATTGGGTTTACAGATAACCTCAGATAAGTTAGGGCCACAATTGGCAACTTCAGCCTACTTAAATTATGCATATCGACTCCGGTTGAATCATGATGATACAGAGCGTTTGAGTTTTGGTCTCGCTGCTGGATTAGGTCAATACGGGCTGGATGGTTCTAAATTTTCAACTGTAAATCAACACGATACTGCACTAAGTAATGCCAATTTAGATGTATGGAAATGGAATGTAAGATTGGGAGTTTATTATTACAATCCACGATGGTATGCGGGAATTTCTATGATGAATGTTTTAGATGATAGCGAGAATGTGCTCTTTAAAAGTGATTCTGATGATTACAGTATTGATCAAAGAAGACATATGTATTTTATAACTGGAGCTGTTTTTGATTTATCTCCAAACTTTAAATGGCGGCCAAGTATTTTAATCAAAGATGACTTTAAAGGTCCTGCCAGTTTAGATGTCAATACCATGTTCATTTTTAACGAACGATTTTGGTTTGGAGCGAGTTATAGGACTGGATTAAAACTTTGGGATAAAGATTATACCGATTTTAGTGCACAAAAACTTAAGATTTCCAATGCTGTTAGTGGCATTGTTCAGTTTTACTTATCAGAGAACTTTCGGGTCGGATATTCTTATGATTACATGCTTAATAATCTTGGGAATCATGAATCTGGTAGCCATGAACTAACACTCGGTTATACATTTCCACTGCAAGGTCGTCGTCTAATAAGTCCAAGATTTTTCTAAAAGCCTCAAAATAAAAATATTACCAAATATTAAAATTATGGTTAGAAATTATATAACACTATTGCTACTTCTAATGTGCGTAGGTTCTTTTGCCCAGGAACAAGCCGGGAATCGTCAGAAGGCTAATGAATATTTCATCGGCTATGAATATGGAAAGGCCACATTATTATATAAAAAATTGACGGATACTAAAAATCCGCGTTTTGAGGATATGGAGCGCCTTGCTTTTAGTAGTTATCAAATTAACGATTATGAACTGTCCACCAATTGGTATAGCAGGCTGGTAGAACATCCTGATAGTTCGCCAGAACATTTGTTGCAATATGCTAAGGCTCTTAAACAAACTTCGGAATATCATAAAGCAAAAGAAGTTTTAGAACGATATATACAAACCACCGGAAATAGGGAGGATGTAGCGTTAGAAATGGCAAGTGTAGAAGCCGCTATGAAGTGGATGGCACATCCCACAACTTATAATATTTTGAACGAAATGGAGATTAACACGCCTTTATCAGAATTTGGGGCGTATCCAGTGGGAGATAAAGTTTATTATGTTGGTGAGGCATCCAATTCTTCAGGGAGATATAGCTGGACAGGAAATTCTTTTCTACAAATATTCAGTGCTGATAAAGTGGGAGATAGCCTTGTCAACCCTTCTCTTTTTAATACATTAAACGAAAATAACCGCTATCATGTTGGTCCCGTAAGTAGTAATAAGTCTGGGAATATGTTTTTTGTGACGCGTACCTATACTGGTAAGAAAGCAAATATGAGTGAGATCAATAAAAAGAAATATCAAACCAATCGCTTAGAATTGTACGTTTATACCAATACTACGGATGATAAAAGGATCGCGATTCCTTTTGCCTATAATAACCCAAAGGAATATTCAGTAGGGCATGCTACTTTGAGTTTGGATGAACAAACGCTTTATTTTGTTTCAGATATGCCTGGAGGCATGGGAGGATCAGATATCTGGTTCTGTGAGAAAAGAATGGATGGAAGTTGGGGCGTTCCACAGAATGCGGGAAGAATCATAAATAGCCCAAATAATGAAATGTTTCCCCATATAGGACCTGATGGTGCATTATATTATTCAAGTAATGGTTTTGTAGGAATGGGTGGATTGGATATATATATAAGTAACGGTGAAAAATCTGTTTGGACACGTCCTGAGAACCTTCGTTTTCCAACCAATAGTGGTGGTGATGATTTTGCATTCGTTGTGTCAGATATCAATAATGAAGAAATGAAAGGATATTTTTCATCCAATAGAGCAGCAGGTGTAGGTGGTGATGATATATATTCATACACCCGTCCAATTGAAAAAGTAACCATTGTCATGGAAGGGACATCATTTGAAGGTCAAGGAATGGACAAGAGGTTGGGTGAAGTCGCTGTTTTGTTAAAAGGTACCGACCAAAAAATAAAGACCAAAAAACTTAGTAACGATTTAGGAGATTTCTCCTTCTTCGTAGATCCGGGCAAAGAATACAAAATACTAGGTCAAAAGGCAAAGTATTATTCAGATTCGTTGGTTTTTAATACCAAGGACATGACTAAATCGGATACCATTAAAGTAGCCCTTCATTTAGAACCCTTGTTTAGGGTTGGAAAAAAAATTATTCTTAAGGACATTCTTTACGATTTTGATAAAGACAACATTAGAGCTGATGCGGCGATAATATTAAATGGATTGGTACGTATTATGGTAGACAATCCATCCTTGAATATTGAATTGTCCTCTCATACCGATAGTAGGGGCACGGATTCCTACAACCTAAAGCTTTCTAGTAAAAGAGCTTCATCCGCTGTGGATTATCTCGTTTCAAGAGGTGTGTCGAGAACACGAATTGTTGCAAAGGGATATGGAGAATCTCAACTGCGAAATGGGTGTGTTAATGGCATATCATGTTCGGAAAAGGCTCATCAAGATAACAGACGGACAGAAGTAACAGTATTGTCTTTTTAAATTTATTCGTTTGTAAAGGAATCCTTATAATATTTGGGCATAAATCATTAAAAAACGAAACAGTCAACGCTTATTTCTATTAAAATAAATACATTTTTCTATTACGTTTTTATAGAGCGTTTTATTAAATAAAACAGTAAATTCATTCGGAATGCTAATGAAAAAGTATCATCTAAAGCTTAGAAAACAGATTCAAGAATTAAATTTAGAAGTTTTGGAGAACCAAAATTTTAAAAGCTTTTTAGAAGTTGTAAATCATACTTATGAAGCTTATGATAATGAAATAAACTATTTAAAAAACGACTTAGAGAACAGTTTTAAAAAACTTGCTATTGTAAGTGGAGAATTAAAGGATGAAAGTGTCAGAACCAAAACGAAATTAGAAAATATCATTGACAATATTGAAGGGGTGATTTTTGAAACTGATTTGGATGGGAACTTTACCTTTCTAAATAAAGCATGGACCGATTATTCAGGCTATCCAAAGAAAAAGGCGATTGGAAAAAGTTTCAAGAATTTTATAAAATCCAATGCCATTGAGGATAATGGTGAGACCAATGAAAAATGGTTAATAGAAAAAAGGCATTTAAGATTCGTCTTTAAACACGAAAAAAGGAATAAATTGAGATGGTTTGAGGTAAAGGCCAGGCTCACGATGGATTCAGTAGGTAATGCTAGTGGATTCTTAGGTACCATAATAGATATTACTAATTTAAAGGAAACCGAACTTGAACTCAAACAGGTCAGTCAGGCAAAAGATGAGTTTTTGTCAACTATGTCACATGAAATCCGAACCCCATTGAATGCAGTCACGGGATTGACCAATATTTTATTGTTGGATAGATATCTACCCGATCAGGAGGAGAGCTTAAAGGCCTTGAAATTTTCCGGTGATCATTTATTAGGATTGATAAATGATCTTTTGGATTATGATAAAATTAGACATGGAAAATTAGCGCTGAACGAAAAGGACTTTAGTTTACATACTCTCCTAAACAATTTAAAAACTCAATATGTTTTGGAAGCGCAAAAAAAAGGAATCATCTTTAATTTGGAAAAAGAAAATGAGATTCCAAATAACATCAATGGCGATGAATTAAAACTTAATCAAATACTCAAAAACTTATTAAGTAATTCTCTGAAATTTACGGAAGAGGGCTACGTTAGTTTGAGTATTAGGAATTTAGGTGTAGTTAGAAATAAAGTTTCGTTACAGTTCAGGGTCATTGATACCGGAATAGGAATTCCATCAAATCAACACCATACTATTTTTGAAAATTTTGTACAGGCAGATTCTGAAATAAGTGTAAAATATGGAGGGACGGGCCTAGGCCTTTCAATTAGTAAAAAATTACTTCAATTGCAAGGTAGTGACCTTAAGGTTGAAAGTGATTTGGGAATGGGGGCGTCGTTCTTGTTCGACATAACATATAAAATGAGTAATCGGCTTAATATGTATGATTCAGGAATGGTAAAAATGCAATCAAACTTTAACCCTCTTAAAATCAATGTATTGGTAGCGGAAGACAATAGGATGAATGCGCTTATTTTAAGACGGTTTTTTACGAAATGGAAAGTTAATTATGAAATTGCCGAAAACGGGGAAGAGTTATTGTTGTACTTAGCGGATTCGGAATCTCGGTTTGATTTAATTTTAATGGATTTACAAATGCCATTATTAAATGGGTATGAAACGACGAAAATTATTAGAAGTCTAGAAAATCCTTTGAAAGCTAATTTACCAATCATCGCTTTAACAGCATTTGCGCAATCAGATATAAAAACTAAAACAGAAAGTTATAAAATGAATGGATTTATGAGTAAACCGTTTAATCCTGAACAATTGTATAATCTTTTGAAGTCTTATTCTAAAATGTAGAGAGTGAGGTCATTTAAACTTTTTGCTTTTCAGACACTATTGCAAAAAACGCGTATAGTATACCACCCACAGCGGATTAAAGTGAGCATAGTGCGGCGGATGAAAGTGAACCACTAAAAATCGATTCTATTTGTAAAGCTTTAAATATCTTTTGTAAAAAGATATTATGGCCAACAAACAAATAGATATGCGAAAAATAAAACAGATTTTCAAACTTTACAGTGAAGGAGTCAGCAAGCGTCAAATAAGCCTACAGTTAGGGTTGTTGCGCAATACCATCACTAAATATAGGTCTACTAGACAAAATGGTTGGTAAAATCTTCCTTATCCCTATTGTTTATTAGCTTTGAGGCAAATCAAAGGTTTTGAATAAAAAAAATGTAAATTCTGTGATAGTTTAA
>NZ_JBHMFC010000073.1:26198-26827 GCF_042427585.1 Mariniflexile ostreae
CATAAATACGGTACTAGATTAAGTAAACAACGTTGCAAATGTTTGAATTGTAGCAAGATTTTTAATGGAGGGAAACAAATTTCAGTAGATTTTATTTGGGATGAATATGCCAGAGGGAAACAAACTTATATACAACTAGCAGTCAAATATGGATGCTCAAAAAGAACAATCCAACGTAAACTAGATCTCTATCAAGTAAAGCATTCAGAAATAGTGACTAAGAAGGTTATTGTTTTAATAGATACAACCTATTGGGGAAGAGGTTTTGGGTTAATGTTGTTTAAAGACGCATACAGTAAAGAAAATCTTCTTTGGCATTACGTTAAATCAGAGACTAACGCATTGTACATAAAGGGTATTAAAGAACTGATATCTAAAGGTTTTGAGGTTGTAGCTATCGTTTGTGACGGAAGAAAAGGGTTGGTTGGAGCATTTAAAGACATACCTGTTCAGCTTTGTCAATTTCATCAAGTTGCAGCAATAAGAAGGTATATGTTTTGACCCCTATAAAACAAGAGTAATCTTTTGACACTATCCTAAAATCTGTGTAAGTTCAAAATTTCAGGGTTAAATTATTTATAGTTTAATCCTGTTTTCAAATATAGCTAAAAATTGGTTTAGTATAATTC